>NZ_JAHNZW010000030.1:0-11404 GCF_026931025.1 Sporosarcina sp. G11-34
GCCTTGACCAGCTAGAACTTGAACTAAATGATTACGTGAATTGGTTTAACAACATTCGGATTCACGGAACGCTTGGTTATATAAGTCCAGTGGAATACAGATTAAAGGCCTTATAAACTTTGTTTAGTTTAGTGTTGACAATCCAAATTCACAGTGGTATTAACACATAAATTAGCTGACCTACAATAGAAATTGTAATCCTATCAATAGGCTCTCTAAAATAGGTGAGTTTCATTCACAAAAGTTGATACATAATTAAAAGGGGCAGTTCAATGCGAATTTGGCTCTTTTTTTGTTGTATTTAATTTATTTTATGTACCATTCAACTGAACGGGTCAGCAATATAAGTAGCTCGCTTTTTTGTTGTTTAATTTTTAATTAAATTTAATAAACATAGTAACCTCTATTTTGGACAACCTAAAAAGAAATATAAAGTTGACTGAGGTGGTATTTTTGATAATTGAAAGGTCGTCTGAATGGAAAGAAGGCTTTATGGAGCGATTGGAAAATCGTGAAGCGTGGGATAACTGGACGTTATACAATATGAGTTATGACGTAGTTAAAACGAACTTGATTACTGAATTCAAAGGGCTTCAGTCACCAAAGTATTTGCCCAATCTTACACCCTTAACCCATCAATTGGAGGCAGCGGAAACGGTCATTGAAAGGATGAACGGTAAGGCGATACTTGCTGATGAAGTCGGACTAGGAAAAACAATTGAAGCTGGTTTGATTTTGAAGGAATACTTGGTTAGAGGTCTTGTGAAAAAAGCGCTTATTTTGGTTCCAGCATCATTAGTCAATCAATGGATTGAAGAACTGAATCAGAAATTTCATATTCCCGTCATCCAATATAGAAAGAATTATGATTTAAACTACTGTGATATTGTTGTTATGAGTATAGATATGGCGAAGAGAAGCCCGCATAGAGAGCGTATCTATGAGCAAGATTATGATTTGATCATCATTGATGAAGCCCATAAATTAAAAAACCATAAAACGAAGAGCTATGAGTTTGTACAAAACTTAAAGAAAAAGTTTTGTTTGTTGTTAACTGCAACGCCGATTCAAAATAATGTCTTTGAACTGTTTTACCTAATCTCATTACTGAAACCAGGACATCTTGGCAATTACGAGGCGTTTAAAGCATCTTTTTCCGCCAGTAAACACGATGTGGAAAACGACGAGTATTTAAAAGGACTTGTTAATCAGGTGATGGTGAGAAATAGACGACAGGATACTGGAATTGAATGGACGAATCGGCATGTTGAAATATTACCCATCGATTTTACACCAGAAGAAAAAGAAGTATACGATTTAATTTCGGAACTTAAAAACGTTACCACGGTATTTTCGGATTCATTTTCAATGATTACATTACAAAGGGAAATGTGCAGCAGTAAAGAGGCTACGAATTTAACTTTAACTAAGATGCGTGAAAGATGTAGTAACCCAGATGAAATTAAGTACGTCGATGATATTATTCGAAAACTGGATGTACTAGAAATAAATTCGAAAGCGGAAAAGGCTTTTGAAATTATTTCCCGGGCAAAGGATAAGGTTATTATCTTTACCGAATATCGGGCAACTCAAACCTATTTACAGTGGTTTTTATATTCAAAAGGAATATCAAATGTTCCCTTTAACGGACAGTTCAACAAAAATAAGCGTGAGTGGATGAAGCAACAATTTAAAGAAAATGCGCAGGTGCTTATTGCCACGGAGTCTGGTAGTGAAGGGATTAATCTACAGTTTTGTCATCATGTTATTAACTTTGATTTACCGTGGAACCCCATGAAATTAGAACAGCGAATTGGACGTGTTCATAGACTGGGACAGGAACATGACGTTCATATTTATAATTTAGCCATTCAAAATACAATTGAAGATCATATATTGGACTTGCTTTATGTGAAAATAGGGGTTTTTGAAAAAGTTGTAGGGGAGTTAGATGATATTCTATCAGATTTCAAGGAGTCAATTTGAGGTGAAATCTAAAAATAACCGCACACTCAAAAGTGTGCGGTTATACATTTATCGTGGAAATATTTATTTAATCAACTAATAAAACACTTTCAACTGGTTCTTCTACTTGTACTACATCTTGTAGACCAAGCGCTTCTGCCGTTGAAGTGTGAACCTCTTGCAAAAGTTCCGGGTTTTCCATTAGTGACTTGCCGTAGGAAGTAATCATTTCTTTGATTTTTGGTTCCCACTCATCCATATGTTGTGGGAAGCATTTATCGAGTAACTCGAGCATAACGTGAACCGCAGTTGAAGCACCTGGTGAAGCACCTAGCAATGCTGCAATTGAGCCGTCAGCAGAAGTAATAACTTCGGTACCGAATTGAAGTGTACCTTTACCTCCTGCTTCTGTGTCTTTAATAACTTGCACACGTTGGCCTGCTACCACATAATCCCATTCGTCTAATTTTGCATTCGGGATAAATGCTTGTAACTCTTTCAGCCGCTGTTCTTTAGATAACATGAGTTGCTGAATTAGATATTTAGTTAGTGACATTTCTTTTGCGCCCGCTGATAACATTGTAAAGACGTTATTTGGTTTTACAGAAGTGATTAAATCCAACATTGAACCGGTTTTTAAGAACTTGGGTGAGAAGCCAGCAAATGGTCCAAATAGTAATGCCTTTTTATCGTCGATAAATCTTGTGTCAAGATGGGGAACCGACATTGGCGGTGCACCAACTTGGGCTTTACCATAAACTTTTGCATGATGCTGTGCGATAACATCGGGATTATTACACACCATAAATATTCCGCTCACTGGGAATCCACCGATATTTTTTCCTTCGGGAATACCAGATTTTTGAAGTAAATGAAGGCTTCCCCCTCCACCGCCAACAAAAACGAATTTTGCTTTATGACGGTCTACGGTGCCGTTATTACTATTCTTAACTTTCAATTCCCATGATCCGTCGCTAGCACGTTTAATATTATCAACGCTATGGTTATAGTTGATCTCGACGTTTTCTGTCTTTAAATGATCAAATAACATGCGTGTTAAAGCCCCAAAATTAACGTCTGTTCCTGTATCAATTTTTGTGGCAGCTATCGGGTCATTTGACGGACGGCCTTGCATAATTAGTGGAATCCATTCCATCAGTTTTTCTGGGTCTTCGGAAAACTCCATTCCTTCGAATAAAGGATTTTCGGACATCGCTTCAAAACGTTTCTTTAAAAATGCGATATTATCTTCCCCTTGCACCATGCTCATATGTGGCAATGACATGATGAAGTCCTGAGGGTTATGTATAAGATTTCTATTGACAAGATAAGACCAGAACTGCATTGAAACCTGAAATTGTTCATTAATGGTGATCGCTTTACTAATATCTACAGATCCGTCTGATTTTTCAGAGGTGTAGTTAAGCTCGCATAGCGCCGCATGTCCCGTTCCAGCATTATTCCATTCGTTAGAACTTTCTTCGCCCGCGCTTGAAAGCTTTTCAAACACTTTAATGTTCCATTGTGGCATCAATTCTTTTAGCATGGTCCCCAATGTTGCACTCATAATTCCCGCGCCAATTAAGATAACATCAGTTGTATTTTTATCGTTGGTCATTTTTATCATCCTTATACCCTAGAATTTTCAGAAGGGCCGTCTCTGCGCCCCGCTTAGTTCTGACATAACTTCTAACTCAATTATAGCAGTCCTATCAGGTATTACAATTATCATAGGATAATGAGACAAAAAAATGTTTAAGAGAATACGAAAATAAACATAATCAGTAGCCTTAACATAGTATTTTCATTTAAGGACAAACTAAGCGAAAGAATTAGAAGGAGGATGTTCATGTACCCCCAAGAAATTCATTCGTATTTAAAACAATTTTTACAAGAGAATGATTGCCAAATATTAGTTGATAATGATCATTATATTACTACCCAATTAACAATTGAAATGGATAAGAAAATTATGAACCGCCCGTTTTATTGGAAGTATATAGAGAGTATAAATGATGTCCCGTGCCCAGCTCAACTAACTTTTATCACAGATAAAACTAAGCTTGTTGAAGAGGTACAGGGGGAGGTTATACACTTTGGCTCACCTCGACTGAGTCAACTTTTTCGAACAACTAAAGAACTGGGTTCATTTGTGCAGATGCATGAGCGCGTACAAAATCAGCTTGGGCCCAATACCATCTTAACGCCTTGGTTGGGCGTAAATTATAAAGTATCGTATTACAGCGATCAAACAAAAGAAGTTCTTTATTCGTTTGGCATTAATTTAATGACGGGTAATGTTGTTGAAGATTTTCAGGAGACGTTAGATGATGTGGATTTGGATATAAAAGTGTCGGGCAATACATTTAACTTGCCGCATATTATATCGCCGATTCGTGCCCTGGAACGATTGGACTTGGTGATTGATAATCTTATCCAACAGGATGACCACACGTGGGCCGAAGAAGCAAAAATGAGATGGGCAAAAGACCAGAAAGTATTAGAGCATTTCTATGAAGGGGTAGTAGACAAGCCGGATAGTTATGAGATGGAGAAACAAGCGATGGAAGAGCAATACAGACCTAAGATTAAAATTGATGTTATTAATGGCGGATTATTTTATTTGAAATGAATTTTGTTTAATTGTACTTTGATGAAAATAACGTTGTAAATCCAACATATAATACCGTGACCAATGATTTAATTTGAAGAGGAGGAATTGTTTTTAACGGAGCCTATACCTTATTGGATTGGAAGACGGGGGACGTAAATGGAGATGGTGTTTTAGATACCGTTTATTTATATGGTCAGCTCGATGGGCCACCGGATATTTATGCTGATGACATCACGCTTGTTATTAAAGATGGTTGGTCAAATAAAAGTACATCGGTTCAGCTCAAAAATAATGCGGGGTATAATGCCAGGTTGTTTCTCGGCGATTTCGACCAGGATAATCTTGCTGATATTATGGTGAGTATTGATACTGGTGGGAGTGGTGGATATGGAACGTTTTATATCTACTCATTTAGAAATAACCTTTTACGTGAGATATTCAATGTAGATAAATACAATCATGACTATAAATTTGATGTGAATTATGCAAATCATTATAAAGTACGAGTTGAAAGTGCTCGCCTGAACTTGTTATTTTTAATAGACATTAGCGAAAAAGGCATTGATTATTTATCCCAGTATTACAATAAAGATGGTCTGCTTATAAATCCAGTGAAGGGCGAGGTGCTAGATTTGGGGGCTTTAAATCCAATCATTATAAATACCCCAAGTTACAATTATGATTTGTTGGCCTTGCAACGTATTATTGGCACAACCAATGCGGATACGTTGGGTTATGTGGAGAACCTTTTAACTTGGGAAGATACGCAATTGGTTTCAAGTCGATTGGTTGTGTCCATCTTTGGCGGTAATTTAACTTAATTTGTTCATAGAAAGCCACGTTTATTTTGTACCTGTAGCTGTTTGAATTTCAAACAACTACAGGTACTTTTCGTTTTATAATTAGATAAGGTGGCTTAACATTAATAATGTACTGATTTATAAAAAAACATGTTTTGGCGTTGAGCCGAAATATATGAAGGAAATACATACATGTTATGCTTGTTATAAGATACGGGTCAAGAAAGGAATTGATTAGTATGAGTATTAAGCGTGCTTTGACGATAGCTGGGTCAGCTGCGCGGGGTGGTGCGGGAATTCAAGCGGATTTAAAAACGTTTCAGGAACTAGATGTTTTTGGCACAACAGTCGTAACAGCGATTGTCGCAAGCAATTCAATAAAGAGACGTGGGATTTTCCCTCAATCACTGGAAGCAGTTGAAGCGCAGTTATTTACAATTGCCGAGGATGTTGGCACGGACGCATTAAAGACAGGTATGCTGTTCACCAAGGAAATCATTAGCTATGTAGCAGACTGGATTAAGCAGTCAGAAGTGAAAAACATTGTCGTAGATCCTGTGATGATTGGTAAAATAGGCACAGCGCTTTTGCAAGAAGACGCAATGGAAGCGATGCGCAACGAATTACTTCCGCTTGCGACAATCATTACACCAAATATGCCGGAAGCCTCTTACTTACTGGATAACATGGCAATAAATTCGGTTGCGGATTTAAAAGTAGCTGCTAAAAAGATCCATGAACTTGGCCCGAAATACGTGCTCGTAAAAGGGGGGCGTCTAGTTGGCCCTGCAGTTGACGTGTTATACGACGGGGAACAATATTATTTGTTAGAGGCACCGCGTATCGATACAATCCACACAAACGGCGCTGGTTGTACATATTCTGCTGCGATTACCGCAGAACTCGCTAAAGGAAAAACGGTACCGGAAGCTGTAATCGAGGCGAAAAAATTCATTACGGCGGCAATCAGGCATTCACTTAGCTTTAAACAAGGCGTTGGACCAACCTATCACGCTGCATATGGGAAATACAATGAGACAGGTTGCACGGTAACTGTTGAAAAGGATTAAACTATAAAAAATCGACTCAGTGAAAATTGCAGTCGGTTTTTTTATGGCCACTGAAAAACTTCCTTTATATATCTAAACTAGTTGATTGTAGTGGAGAGCGGCGACTCCAGCGAGCCGAACAACGCAGAGTTCGGTTTGTATAATTTCTGTGTCCTTTACAGAAATTATACATGTACTTGATTTAGACCGCACTGTTTCAGCGACGATGCGGCTTGGCGCTCGCCCGCGGAAAGCGTCAGGGAAAGATTGATCTGTAACTTTCCGCACTGTCCGCTCGGAACGGAAATTAACGTGATAGCAGGAAATTGGTCTTTATCAGTGCCATATTTTTTGCATCAAAAATTAAATCTGGAAACCCTTGACCATTCAACAAAGCACGAAAAGGGTATAATGAATTATCAGCAGCAGATACTAAATGGAATTACTTTTCATTATAATTAACGTGAAAAAAGAAGGATGGCGATATGAATGGTAAAAGGAAATGAAGCGGGATGGAACTTTGACAATAGTTATGCACGTTTACCGGGTATGTTTTTTACCGAAATAGAACCAAATCCTGTGCGTGAACCGAAGTTAATCATACTCAATGAGTCCCTGGCAACATCTCTTGGGTTAAATAAAGATATGCTGAAAACAGAAACCGGCATAGAGGTGCTTGGGGGTAATCAGATACCAGAAGGCACTACTGGACTTGCTCAGGCCTATGCGGGCCATCAATTTGGAAACTTTACAATGTTAGGCGATGGACGTGCCCTGTTAATTGGCGAGCAAATAACGCCTTCAGGTGAACGCTTCGATATTCAGCTTAAAGGTTCGGGAAGGACGCCATATTCTCGCGGCGGAGATGGTCGAGCGGGGCTCGGGCCGATGCTACGTGAATACATTATCAGCGAAGCAATGCATGCCCTTGGCGTTCCGACAACCCGCAGTCTAGCCGTTGTGACAACCGGTGAGCCTGTAATCCGTGAAACCATGTTAACCGGTGCGATAATGACGCGTGTGGCTTCCAGTCACTTACGCTTCGGTACTTTTGAATATGTTGCCAAATGGGGCACTGTCGAGGAATTGCGTGACTTAGCCGACTATGCAATTAAGCGACATTTTCCAGACATCGAATCAGATGACAATCGCTACCTCTTGTTACTTAAAGAAGTAGTCAAGCGTCAGGCAGCCTTAATCGCCAAGTGGCAATTAGTTGGTTTTGTTCATGGGGTAATGAATACCGATAACATGACGATTAGCGGAGAGACAATCGATTACGGTCCTTGTGCTTTCATAGATACTTACGACAGGAAAACTGTTTTCAGTTCTATAGACAGACAAGGGCGTTACTCTTACGGCAATCAACCCCGTATTGTCGGGTGGAATCTTGCGCGATTTGCTGAAACGCTCATACCGCTGCTGCATGAAGATTATTCGGAAGGGGCAAAACTAGCCCAGGCTGCTATTTTAGAGTTTTCGGAGCAGTATCAGGCAAATTGGCTCACGGGAATGAGAGGGAAATTGGGTCTGTTTAATATAGATGAACAAGATGAATCCCTTGTCAATGAGCTTCTTCAGATGATGGAAAATCATCACGCAGACTATACCAATACTTTCCGCGCATTAACTTTTGACAGTCTAACGGATACAGTCCTTTTTGAATCGCCGGAATTTGAACAGTGGCATGAATTGTGGTTGGCAAGACTCGGCAGGCAGCACGAATCCAAGGCTTCTTCTAAACAATTGATGCAAGATAGCAATCCAGCAGTGATCCCACGGAACCATCTAGTAGAAGTGGCACTAGAGGCCGCAGTCGAGCGTGCCGACTACAGCGTGATGGAAGAGCTGTTAGATATGCTCAAGAACCCTTATGCGCACTCAGAGGAGCAGGTGGCTTACACGACTCTACCTAACCAATCAACAAGTCCTTACCAAACCTTTTGCGGTACTTAATCATAAGAAAAATGAGGTTACTTTCATGAATAAAAGAAGTTTTGAAGATTTTCATTTAAGCGAGGAAATGACAAGAGCGCTCGATTTATTGAAATATGAAATACCTACAGAAGTTCAAAGCGAAGTGATTCCAAGAGCTCTAAAGAAGCAGGATCTTATCGTGAAATCCCAAACGGGCAGCGGCAAGACAGCCTCTTTTGGGATTCCACTTTGCGAATTAATCGAAAGGGAAGGGTATAAGCCCCAGGCATTAGTTTTAACGCCTACCCGTGAGCTTGCGGTTCAAGTGCGAGAGGATTTGGCAGATTTCGGGCGTTTTAAAAAAATTAAAGCTACGGCGGTTTACGGTAAGGAATCCTTTATCTTACAAGAAGAAAGGTTAGAAGAGAAAACGCATATCGTCGTTGGTACACCTGGGCGTGTGATGGACCATATTGAAAGGGACACTTTAAGAGTGGATGCCATCAAATACCTCATTATCGATGAAACCGACGAAATGCTGACAATGGGTTTTGCGGCTCAAGTCGAAGCAATCCTAAAAAAACTACTTAGCAATCGAGTAACAATGGTCTTTTCCGCTACAATGCCGAAAAAGGTTGAGAAACTCTGCCATACTTATATGAAAGATCCCACAAGTATTGAAATTGAATTAATGGGAATAACAACGAATGCAATAGAACACTGCGTAATTAAAGTGACGGAAACAGGAAAAATGACTTTGCTTAAAAACTTGACGAATGTTGAAAATCCTAAAAGTTGTATCATCTTTTGCAGAACTAAGAGGCAAGTTGATACTGTGTTCGCGGAACTGGAAAAAGCTAACTATTCTTGTGAGAAAATCCACGGCGGAATTGTTCAAGAAGATCGATTTGCGATTATGGAAGGTTTTAAAATGGGTAATTTCCGTTATCTCGTTGCGACAGATGTGGCGGCAAGGGGAATCGATGTCAAGAATATGACACTTGTGATTAATTACGACGTACCGATGGAAAAAGAAAGTTATGTGCATAGAACAGGCAGAACGGGTCGTGCCGGTAATGAAGGAAAAGCGATAACATTTGTAACACCTGCTGACGGAAAACTTCTTAGTTCAATTGAAACTTACATCGGCTTTGAAATCACCAAAATAGAAGCACCAGCACAGCAAGTAGCTACTGAACATCAGAAAGCGAAACATAATATTAATGGAAAAAGCAGCAAGGATACAATGAAACTTCATATCAACGGTGGGAAAAAGAAAAAACTTAGAGCCGTAGATTTTGTTGGGACAATCGCAAAAATACCTGGTGTAAAGGCAGAAGACATTGGAATTATTGCCATTCAGGATGACTTAACCTATATCGATATACATAACCGCAAAGGCTTAATAGTTATGCGGGCATTGTCGACATCGACTATCAAAGGAAAGAAACTTAAGGTTAGCAAGGCAATTCAAAATTAATATCATTAAGGCTTATGGGTTTAATTTTCCGGAAATATCCGTTAAGATGCTACTTGTACGTAGAAATAAAGTGTGTCAGATTTGAAAGGGGTTTGTACAAATTGAAATTTAAAAAATTCTTACTTCCGTTTATGGCAGGTGCGCTAGCATTGGGGTTAGCTGCTTGTGGAGACGATGATAAAAAGGCGAAAGAAGAAACATCAAAAACTGAAACAACAAATGAAGAAGTAGCTCAAGAGCCAACAAAAGAAGAGCAAGCAGCTTTTGAAGAGATGCAAAAAAAGTTAGTTGAACAGCAAGTAGACAAGAATGAAATAGTGGCTATTGTAAATGAAGAAGAACTTAAAGGCGAGGAATATAATACTGTATTGATGTCAATTCAGGGCCAAATGCAACAAATGGGACAAGATCCTACGAGTAAGGAAGCTACTGAGCAAATAAAAGAACAAACGCTAGATACACTTGTTAATCAGACATTGATTCTTCAAAAAGCAAAAGAAGCGGATATAGAAGTATCTTCATCTGAAATTGATGAAGAGTATAAAGCGTATGAAGAGCAATTTGGTGGAAAAGAAGCAATGGAAGAAGCACTAAAAAGCCAAAATATGGACGCGAAAACATTAAAAGAAGAAATTATTGTTGAATCTCTCTTATTCGAAAAGTATATAGAGAAGGTTGCACCAGCAGAAAAAGCAACAGAGAAAGAAATTGAAAAGTATTATGATGAAATTGCTGCGCAATCAAAAGAGGCCGGGCAAGAACTACCGCCACTTAAAGAGATAAGTGGAGAAATCGAATCAGTGTTAGCGCAAGAACAACAGCAAAAATTAGTTGCTACTCATATTGAGGAACTAAAAGAAGCTGCTAAAATTGAGTTTAAAATCTAAGTAAAGTAAATAAAATTTATCTAAGAAGACCATTGCGAATCACAGCGCAATGGTCTTCTTTGTGCGCCCAGCATGGGCGTAATCTATAGGGTGCAAGTCCCGAACTGTGAAGGTAGAAGTAACAGTTAGCTTAACGCAAGGGTGTCCATGGCGACGTGGAATCTGAAGGAAGCGAGCGGCAAACCTCCGGTCTGAGGAACACGAACTTCATATAAGGCTAAGTACAATTGGGTGAGTTTGCACAACAAAACAAAGCCCTTTCTACCGAAGGTTGTACGGAGTAAATGAAGCAGATAGGTGGAGGGAAAGATTACGTTCTTACCTGGGGAGGTCTGATTGATACGCCAAGTACTCTTGGTAACCTATCCAGTGATGGATAGCTGAGCAATCAGAAGTCAGCAGAAGCCATAGTACCATTCAAACTCGAGAAGAATGGGAAGGGCTGAACAATTAAGAGAGAACAAAATCTTGGCATTCAGTAACCTGCGAAGAACACAGATAACCGATAAGGCATACTTGATGGAGGAAGTGGTGAATTCCACTGGGGACTTCAAGATGGTGGAGCAGAACTGGCATAAGAAGAAGCTTTGTTCACGGAAAGAGGCATAACAAATGTTGATGGAACGAATCCTGTCAAAGGAAAATTTGCTTTCTGCCCTGAAAAGGGTAGAACGGAATAAAGGAAGTCATGG
>NZ_JAHNZW010000031.1:0-7804 GCF_026931025.1 Sporosarcina sp. G11-34
CTTAAACAAAAAATCGAAAAGTACATTTATTATTACAACAATCAACGAATTAAAATGAAATTGGCTGGTTTAAGTCCAGTGGAATACAGGACTCAAACCAACCAAATAGCTGCATAATTAAAACTCTAACTTTCGGGGGTCGCCACCTTTGCGGTTCCTTTTTTAATTCAAAAAAAGTGCCCAGCCAATTGACTGAGCACACTAGATATTATTTTGAAACGTGAGTTGTAAAATCAGCTAGGAGTCGTGCGCCGTATCCAGTTGCAGACTTCGCATAGTACCCAGATGCTTTACTCTTGTCCATAACGCCTGCCATATCGACGTGTAACCATTTACTTCCTTTTGGAACGAAACGACGTAAGAAGAGGCCTGCTGTGATTGAACCAGCCACGCTTAATGAACTGATGTTGTTCATGTCCGCATAATCGCTGTCCAATGAACTGTCATAAGCTTCAACTAGCGGCATTGGCCAAATGAAGTCACCGTTTATATCACCGATTTTCTTCATGTCAGCAGAAAGTTCAGCGTCTCCGAATACGCCGCCTAATTCAGTACCAAGAGCAGCTACAACTGCACCCGTAAGCGTTGCAATGTTGACGATATACTCCGCTTTCCACTCGCCTGCGCGGATCAGTGCGTCTGCCAAGATGAGACGTCCTTCTGCATCCGTGTTCCCAACTTGAACTGTTAAGCCGTTTTTATATTTGATCACTTCACCTGGAAGGACCGCTGTGCTATCCGGCATGTTTTCTACCATTGGAATTAAGACAACAACGTTTACTTGTGCTTTTGTTTTCGCAAGTAATGTCATCGCACCTGCAACTGCAGCTGCACCGCCCATATCCATACGCATATCACTTAAGTCTTTACCACTCTTCAAGCTAATTCCACCTGTATCAAACGTTACGCCTTTTCCAACTAATGCAACAAGGGGCTTCGATTCGTCGCCTTTATAAACGAGTTCAACGAATGCCGGTTTATAGGTACTTCCACGACCGACCGTGAGTACACCGTTCATTTCCAATTCTTCAAGCTTATCTTTATCCAACACATTCACGTCTACGCCTGTGCCTTCAAATTGTTGCTTCAGTACTTCTGGGAAGGTTTCAGGATTTAGAACGTTTGATAGTTCATTCATAAGATCGCGTGAGAATGAAGTTGCATCTGCACGGTTTTTACCAAGCGTCACGGAATCCTGTTCTTCCGCATTACCTTCTACGACCAATGTTGTTTTGAATGCTGTAACACTTGGTTTGTACGCAACAAATTGGTACGCACCAAGATCCCATCCTTCAGCAAATGCTGTAAGTAGATCTTTATTATCCAATTCAGCAAAGCCATTTGTAAGAACCTCAGCCGATACTTCTGCTGCTTCAACTTTACGACCACTTAAATCACGTGCGATATTACCCGCAGTTGAACGAACTTTCTCTAATGTAAGAGGTGTTTTCTTGTTTTCTTTTACGACGATATAATGTGTGCCCTCAAGTAAAACGGAACAATGACCTGCGGGACTGTTTTTCACAAAATCCTTTACCGTTTCATTTTCTGTGATCAGTGAATCGGTTTCAAAAATAATTTTTACGTTAGTAGACATTAATTAATTCCCCCAATTTTTCTTATCAACTGTAATTATACCACTCGACTGAATTTTCTTCTAATAATGAATATCCAAATTTACAAATTACCCCAACAGACATTATGTGCTGTTGGGGTAATTTCTTTAATATGTTAAATTTCTACTACTTGTCCGAGACCTAATTCTTTTGCCTTGTTGTAGGCGCCAATTGCAACGGCCAAGTCAAAATAGCCTGTCCCTACACATTTAAAGAATGTGATTTCCTCTTCCGATTCACGGCCTGCTTTTTCTCCTGCGACAATTTCACCGACCTCAGCATAGACATCATCAAAGGTCCAATCCGTTACATTTGCCGCATGAATAAGTTCGCCCGCTTCATGTTGAACGCCTTCAATCGTATCCACAACTATTTTCGAGCTTTTAGCGAGTGTTTCTAAATCCACTTCTTTCATGTGTGGTAAATACGAACCCACGCCATTAATATGTGTGCCGGGTTTCAATACCTTCCCATCAAATACTGGCGTTTCCGAGCGCGTACTACAAATCACGATGGACGATTGTTCTACCGCTACTTCCGCTGTCGAAACAACTTCAATTTTCCCTTCTAATAGCGGATTTTTTTCTAGTACGGTCTTTTTAAAACTCTCTGCACGTTCAGCTGTTCGATTATACAAGTACACTTGGTCAATATGACGTACTGCAAGAACAGCTGCCAATTGGTCATATGCCATCCCACCTGTCCCAATTACAGCAACAGAAGATGCATTTTTCCTTCCCAAGTGTTTCGTCGCTATCCCACTAACCGCACCTGTTCGAAGTTTCGTTAAATAGGTAGCGCTAATAACAGCTAAGTGCTCTCCATTTTCCATGTCACTAAGCACTATAATTCCTTGTGTCGTCGGTTTTCCTTGCTTCGGATTATTTGGGAATATCGTGACAACTTTAACCGCCGCTTTGTTTTCAGTTTTACTCGCACTTGGCATGTAGACCGAAGATGCACTTTGTTCCTTGACATCAATGACAGTACGGATTGGATTATCAATTTGCCCCTTCCGATTTGCCAACAACGAATTTTCCACATCTGTTATTGCGTCTTCAATTGTATAAAACGACTCTAACTCTTCTTCATTTAAAATGAGCATTTTATCCATCCCCTTCATCTCTCTATGAATATAGTTAATGTGAATTATACTTATTTGAGTATAAAAGCCATTGTTACATCTAAAGTAATATAAAACAATTGGTTACCTTTTTTTAGTTGCTCATATTATTATTGAGGTTTTAAATCTGTTCACGAGAATATCTGTATTTTATCCCCTCTATTATCCTGCTGGATGATTTTTGAGTTGTATGAAAGATCATTACTTCGTCTCCAAAATCACTAACCCCAAAGTAGCAAATGGTCCTAAAAATAGTGAGAGTAAAAACCAATTCAATCCGCTTCTGTTTTTTCCTTGAGCGAGTCCTGCGTTTATTAAGGCAAGCGTTCCCCACCCTACGAAATAGCTATTTTCCATTTAATTGACCCCCCTTGCCATCCCAATGTCTCCCCATTCACGCCATTCTGTGAAGTGCTTTGCCAAGACATTCGCTTTTGTTGTAACGCTTTCCGGATATCCAAGGATTTCAAGAAGTTTAATGGCATTTCTCGTTTTCGATGGACCCCGATGTATTTTATAATCAAACAACACTTCTCCATTTTCGATTGATTCCCTAAAATGATAATTCGTATAGGTATGCCTAGCCATTTCAGTTAGCTCAATATCATGAGATGCAATAATGTTCATCCCCTTATTCGAAGAAAGCCATTCCATCATTGCGGCGGAGGCCGAAATCCGTTCAATAGTGTTCGTACCCTTTAGAATTTCATCGATAAAAGAAATGACGGGCTTTCCCGCTTCGCTGAGTCGTATAATCCGTTTTAGTGATTTTATTTCTGCGATAAAATAACTATCCCCGTCTAGTACATTGTCTTGAATAGCCATTGACGTCACAATATAACTGCGTTTCATCGTCCAACTTTCAGCAAGTACCGTGTTGATTGTTTGCGCCAAAATTGCATTGATCGCGATTGCCTTAATATATGTTGATTTTCCCGAAGCATTAGATCCTGTTACAAGTGTGCACTTATCAAGAGTAGAATTGTTCGTAACTGGGTCCTTGATAAGTGGATGGGCCAAGTTTTCGAATGAAAGCTTTTCTTCCTCTACAAAAGTTGGTGTGCAATACGTATCGAGTGATTTACGGTAAAATGCAACAGCAATCGCCGAATCAATTTCGCCTATACGTTCCCAAACTTTACGGTATTCCTCTTGATAATTACCAATTGTCCGGACAATCTTATTGTACGCAATGAAATCCAACATAAATAACATGCGGATATATTCAAAAAATAAATCGAATGCACTGCCTTCGCCAGACGAAACGAGATTCCCCCAAAATGAAATCCTTTTAATAGGCTTTATGTTTTCTTTAATTTCATTTGCGCGCGCTTCAAATTCAGGATTCTTGACCAATGCTAAACGTTGGCCTGCGTTAACGATGGCCGCTACATAGGTAATTGAAAACAGCTTATTTTCCATTGTGTTTTTAGTTCGATAGTAAATCAGTGTATTGGTTGTAAACGCACCAATGAAACTGAATATACCGTACTTTATACTAAAAAACATAAGCGGGATTGACATGATGGGCCATAATGCGAGTAGGATATAAACGTATGTATTTTTGATTTTTCGATCATTAAGCTCGTAGAAAAATGAGGATGAGTTCGTATAATCTTTTTTTCCTAAACTTGAAAGTATAAGAAGTAACTCTTCTCTTAAATCCTTATTTCTTTCCAATAATGTATAAATTTCTTCCTGGTCTTGCACATCTTTAAGCCCTGGTTTAATATCCCGAAGTTGATTAAATAAATACTCAGATCCCACGGTAGACTGTGTGTAGTTAAGCTTCTTAAATACCTCATCCATCGCTAAGTCGTCCGAAGTTAGCTGGTCAACCCCATCATAACTTTCCTTGTTATTCTTCTTATTTTCCCAGTAGGAGGAAATAGATTTATCATCCTCACGTAAAGATAAAAACTCTCCTGTTTCCCACTCTTTGCGAAACTTCTTAAGTTTCTTCTTGTTGATCGTTAAAAAATGATAGGCGATAAAAACAATTGCTGCAATTGCAATTATAATTAATGGATCAGCCACTTCAATCACCTCTCCCTATTATCTTCTACGCTTAGAATTTCAGAAAGTTTCATATTCTTATTTCCTCAATACCCATTATGGTACACTTTTACTAAACGAGTATTCCCTGGAGGTCACTATATTGAAACTAAAATGGGATCATAATGGCATTATTGAGAAGTTTGAGGCTAATCGCAATGAGGAGCAAGCCGGTCCAATGGCAGCCTATATGAAAAATCATTTTTCTTTCCTCGGCATTAAAAGCCCGCTTCGCAAACAATTATTGCGGGAACAGTTCGCGGAATACGCGCTACCCGAACCTACGCAACTTTTTGAGGAAGTCTGGAAGTTGTATGTTCTGCCAAAGCGCGAATATCAATATGCTGGGATTGCACTATTAGAGAAAATGAAAAAGCACTTGTCTATTGAAGATTTCCCTGCTTTATTAAAACTTATTGAAACTAAATCTTGGTGGGATAGCATCGATTCTATTGCACCTAAACTCGTTGGTGATGTTGTAAAACTCGACCGTGAATACGGTGAGAAAGTTATGCGTGAGTGGTCCAATTCCGACAATATGTGGACAGTCCGCTCCGCAATACTTCATCAATTAAAGTTCAAACAAGAGATGAACACTGATTTGCTATTCGAGATTATCCAACAACATTCAAGTTCCAATGAGTTCTTCATCCAAAAAGCAATTGGATGGGTATTACGAGAATATGCCAAAACCAATCCGGATTTAGTGATAAATTTTGTGAGTGAACATACATTAAAACCGCTTAGTAAACGAGAAGCAATGAAACATTTAAAGTAAGTATCCATATGCATCTCGATATTAGACAATGGAAGAATTATGGTAAAATGACCAATTGAATAATAAATAGCAGTTCCATAAGACAATTTTTACTTGTCATATGTAACTGCTATTATTTATAAATATTGACATCATTACATATGCGCCTCTTTCAGTTTCTCTACTTCAGCTACACTCAACTTCGTTAGTTTCGCGATATATTCTACTTCCAGATTTTCTTGTAGCATTGTCAAAGCTACACTCCTTAAACCCTGTTCTAATCCTTGCTCCAATCCCTCTTCCAATGCTTCTTTCCCTTCAATCCTCGCTAGATCAGCAAGCGTTGGGGATAAATCGCCACTCTCATATTGAACCATTTTCTGTCTCTCCTCCTCCAATATTGGACGTATTTTGTCCGTAAATTCATGACTCAACTCTTCAGGCAAACGCAACAAGTAATCAATGAAATAAAAGACTGCAGTAATCGAAACTCTCGAATGCACCTCTAATTTCAACACTTCACGCATCAACTTTATTTTAAATCGGTAGCGTAAATCTACCTTATTTTCCGTTTCATGCAAATACTTCGCCGCAAGTACAACCTTACTGTAAAGTCGATCGGACTGCATTAATTCCTCTTCATCATACTCTGAAACCTTACTTACATTATACGAATAATTGAGCGTTGTGCCAAAGTATGAATACGTGAATCCTTGCGATTTCCCACTGGTTTTAGGCCCCGTCAATACCGCAAATGCGACAATTTCACGGTCAAACTTATCAAATATTCGATAGAAACACCTAAACATACGCTTAGAAAAATTACCATTCGCAGAACCTTCGACTTCAATATGAATCAATATCCACTTCTCTTTCCCGTCTTTCAGATGAACCTTGACAATTTGATCCGCATAATTCGTTCCTTTCTTTTTATCAAGAATTTCCTGAAAAAGTTCTTGTTGTAAAGAAAACTCGGTGATTGCCGAGCCTTTAGGCGACAGCAGAGCCGTAGTTGCGCTTATAAGGTCTCTTTATGACGTTGCAAGAAATCAGGCGTCTTTGAAAAATCGACTGCCTCATGTAACTCTGGTGCAAAAAACAGTAAAAAGTCTTCAAATAATTCGCCTATCACCTTTTTCCACAAACCATCTTGATTCACCACTTTCCCACCATATGTCGCCGGATTTTCCAATACAAATAGACTTTTCAATTAATCAACTCCTTCCTAGACGCTCATTAGTTTTAACTATTCGATCTATTATAACTTAACCGAACAAATGTTTCAACCGTAAAATAAAACAGTTCCACACGACAATCTTACCTCGTCATGTGGAACTGCTTTTGCTTTACTATTTCAAACAATCGGAGGTACGCCGCCGAATGCTGCCAATTCTTCGCGGGATGGACCATACACGCCTGCTTCACGTCGCCAGTTAATAAAAAAATCTTCCATTGTCTTAAACATCTACTAACCCCTCCAAACAAAATGATTCTATATCTAAATTATTTCGCTAATTAATTTAAAATACATGCTTCTACCACCAAGCTATTAATCCAACCTATCGTTTTCCTTATGCTATAATTTCCCTATATGCTGTATAGTTCTATATTCCTTACACTTAGAATAAGAATAATAAAGGGAGGCGGCTTTATGCCTGCAATTCTTATCGATGCGGACGCTTGTCCTGTTGTAAATGAAACCATTCGCATTGCGAAACAACATGGTTTCCGCTGCGTCCTGATTTGCGATACTACCCATGAAATGCATCGTGATGGCGCCGAAACGATTATTGTATCTAAAGGTGCGGATGCGGTCGATTTTGTTCTTGTTAATCGTGTTCAAAAAAATGATATTGTTGTTACGCAAGATTATGGCCTAGCTGCGATGGTGCTCGCTAAAAATGGCCATCCGATTGATCAAAACGGGCGTCGTTATACCGATGACAATATCGACCAACTGCTCTATGCACGCCATAACGCCCAACGAATTCGTATGGGTGGCGGACGTTTGCGTGGGCCTAAAAAACGCTCAAAAGAAAATGATGAGAAATTTGAAAAGAGTTTACAAAAATTATGTAAAGAAGTTAATACGATGCTTTCTGAATAATCGAGTAGGAGGGAGTGATTAACTCCCGACCTCTCACACCACCGTACGTACCGTTCGGTATACGGCGGTTCAATTAAGATTGATGACGCAAAACTTCATAACGTGATGATAAACTTTTGAGCCCTTGATGATTCCAATAGGAATTA
>NZ_JAHNZW010000032.1:0-7145 GCF_026931025.1 Sporosarcina sp. G11-34
TCTTTATTTTTACGTTCATTTATTTCATAGAAAACTGGTTCGCTCGCTGAAAATGACGTAAGGGAAGTAATAAAGAATTCTTTTAAACGATGCTGTTCAGCAAGTTTCAATTTTTGGATTTCTGCTATTATTTCACTTAACTTCATTTTGGGGCCCTCCAAACAAATATTCTTACCTTAAATGCAGAACGTTTGCTCCCTTCAGTCAAATATCAACACAGTTATTTAACATAGCCAAATTGATAAACGTATGAAGCCTCATATAAATAATAGCGTATCTTAGGGAATCATATGTTGGAATAAAGAATCCCTTCTAATCCTGTTTGGGCTACCTTGGTAGGTGCTTTCGCTCAGTTGTACACGAATTCATATGATTAACATATATGAGTCGATTTCATAATTCCCTATTTTAACTTAAAATACTAATGATAATTTGGTTTTAAGTTTTATTGTCCATTAGTATAGAAGGCGTTTCGTTGATTGAAGCCGTGCCCACGGAAAGCGTCCGCCCGAAGTGGAAATCAACCTTGTTCGTATTTCAAGACTAACTCTTCTATTATGAAATTAACTCATATAATTACCCAATATTCAAGTTAGAATATTGCTTAATCCTTGTCATCCCCATAATAGGATGGTTTGTTATACAACAACACCTCATTTCTTCAGCCGGGGGATTGATCAACGTGACGTTGCAGGGGAAGGGGAAAGAGTCGATTACCATCCATCTAGAAATCTAATGGGCGAAGGCTGAAAAAATGAAATGATTTCAATCTTTTTTAGCGCTTTTTGCAATAGTCTTACAGTTTGTGATAGACTATTTCATAGAATCAATATCTCATAAACAGGGAGTGTTTTTCATTGAAGATTGAACCTTCGTTAAAAATGTCCATTTTTCAACCCGCTATTTTCACAGAACTGAAAGCAGCGGCCGAAGCAAAAAAAGCGACGGGGGCTGAATTGGTTGACTTAAGTCTTGGAAGCCCAGATCTCCCGCCGGATGAAAAAGTGAGACGCGTATTATCGGAACAAAGCTTACTAGCAAGTACATATGGCTATACACTTGGCGGTACAAAACGGTTTCATGAAGCTGTTGCAAACTACTACGAAAGACGTTCCGGCGTCACACTCGATCCGAAAACGGAAGTCATTCAAACGATGGGTTCCCAGGAAGGACTCGTTCATTTACCGTTAGCCTTTTGCAATGAAGGGGATATTGTATTAACGACGAACCCTGCCTATGTCGCATACGAAGCAGGCATCAAGTTAGCGGGTGCGGTTCCATACGAAATGCCGTTGCGTGCAGAAAACGGCTTCTTGCCTGATTTGGATGCAATTCCTGAAGATATCGCGCGAAAAGCGAAGTTACTCATTTTGAATTTGCCAGGTAATCCCGTTCCGGCTCTGCCTGATGCGGTATTTTTTGACAAAGTTGTTGCGTTTGCCAAGAAGCACAACATCCTCGTTCTTCATGACGCGGCTTATTCGGAATATTATTTCAAGGGTGATTCTCCAATCAGCTTTCTATCGACGCCGGGGGCAATGGATGTTGGAGTGGAAATCAATTCTTTATCCAAAAGCTTTAGTCTTGCAGGGGCACGCATCGCTTATATCGTCGGCAATGCTGAAATCATCCGTATCTTTAAAGAGCTAAAATTGAACTTGGATTACGGTACGTTTGGGCCGATACAAGAAGCGGCTGCAACTGCGTTGGATCATGCGGAAGAAATTACAGATCGCCTGCGCAAAGAGTTTTCGCAGCGCCACAAAGTGTTAATGGACGGGTTAGCCGAAATTGGCTGGACTGCAACCCCTTCAAACGGGGGCATGTTCGTTTGGGCGAAATATCCGTTTGACATGGACGACAAGGAATTCGTTTTTAAAGCCATTGACGAATGCGGTGTTGTCATGGTGCCTGGAAGTATCTTCGGTTCGGAAGGTGCTGGATACGTCCGTTTGGCACTCATCCAGGACGTAGAGGCACTACAAAAAGCAGTCGAGCAATTAAGCAAACTTTATCGTTTTCATGGAAGCTTAACAGTATAAGTATACAAGGTTAGAAAAGACATGCACGTACATGTCTTTTCTAACCTTTTTGTTTATACTATGCTGTAATCATCTGCCAATTAGGAAGTTTGTGGCGTTTCTTGGAGCAGTTTTGCTTTATCATTGAAGTCTACCATCAATCATTTTTACACGTTCATACTTTTTATGGTATATCGAAGCCAGACACCATCGACCTTAACGGGCTCGCCACTTTTGAGTGACAATACCACAGGCGCTTATGCGTAGGGACGATTGAGTAAGTGAGCGGTTGACAAATAATGTGCGGGAAGGGAAGTTAAGAAAATGGAGTAAGATGCTATCTTTCATCCATAGTCAGAATCAGTAGTCTATATACAATGAATACACCAAGATAAGCTCCAGTTATCAGGAAAAAAAGATTGAGAAAAATGCCGTGAATTGCAGTCATAAATACAGCATTGTCGGTTATGATTTGGAATATGGAAGTTGATGCAATACTCCCGAAAGTAATTGCTGAAATAACAGCTATAATATTAAAAATAATTTGGAATTTCATATTTTTATTCTGTAGATAAAACATAATAATTGGAAAAGAAATGCCGGCAATAACTAATAAAATCTTCAAAAGGTCACTCCTTTCATATGTATAGCTAATTATCACCTGAAATATAGGGGGATAAACAAAGGCTGAATAATACGTACTTAATAAGTAGACAAGAGGGTGTGATTTAATTGCGAACAAATTGGATGTTGCGTAGTTCGAAGAAAAAGACTGCTAATTATTTGTAATCAGCAGTCTTCATTACAGTCATCGTGTGATATAGCGAGCGTTAGTGAACTAGACAATCGATAAATGTAGAATTATTTGGAAGTAGACGCATTATGCATGACTAATGCAAGTAAATACCGAAATGAGAATCCTACACTATCCATTTTGGAGAATAAGTTCTTCTAATAAGTTAACATGTTTTTGATCGTGATTCAAAATGTCATTAACAAGTTCTAAGCTTTCGGGGTCTAGGTCGCCTTTTACAAGCTCCTTAGATATTTCTATGCCTTTATCTTCTCCCTTTAGGGCATCTTTCAAAATAAAGGTGGGATCGTTGGACGAGCCCTTGAGATTGTTTACAAATTCAGCAATAGTACCCTTAAAACCTACATCATCAACAGGTACACCACCAAGATTTTGTATTCTCTCTGCAATCAACATTGCATGTTGTTTATGGTCCTGCTGAATTTTTTGGAGGGTCTGTTTTATATCTGAATCATCGATGTGATGAATGTATCTTTCGTAGGCTTGTATGGCCATATAGTTGCCTTCAAGGAAGGTATTCAATTTTTTGATCACACTAGTTTTCATATTCAAACTCCTCGTATCATTTTAATCATATGGTTCACTAGTCCAAGAAAAATTATACGGGTTAAAAAATCAACATGACTGACTGCTATCAATCGAGTCTATTCGAAGGAATTTCGTCTCAGCAATGCTCATCACTTTCTATGCCAAACAGATAAAGCCAAAACTAGAAAACAAGCTCATGAAGAATTCGTCCAAGCAAAAGTGGATTTAATCGATTGGGGAACGATGCGGGGATATGGAACAAGATCATTAAGAAAATTAGCATATCTACGAATGACGAAATCGTTTAAAACTTACGCCTTGCATAAAGAGGTAGCTGCTGCTTCTGGAACACATCTTGAATATGCAGATAATCCTATTTTGCACCTTCTCGCTACGATTGATAGAGGATTACGTTCCGTAGATTGTACGACAATCCTCATTTCTCTGGAACCAAAACATATTGCTGCCTTGATGATGAATGTCAATGACAATACTTCGCACCTACTATAACTTTTGTTTACCTTACAACACAAAAGTTGAAGTTAGCACACCTGCACAGCGATTGGGCTTAACCGATAAAGTATTTGATTTGAAAGCTATAATTTATCTGAGGTAGTTCGGTAAATATCAAAATAATGTATTTTTTGAGGGAAGTGGAAAAGTTTATGGTAAAATAAATTTAAAGATTGTGAAAGGTTTCACTTAGACTAACGAAGCAGTTTAGTTTAAGAAGAAATCGTGATAAATTTAGGTTAATAGTAAATATGTAAAGGGGAGAGGATTCTTTTAATGCTAAGTATCCATTTTATGGACTGGGGAAAAAACCGTCCAAAAAAACACTATAATCGATTACACGAAATGGGAATTTTCAAGTTGATATTTTTAAGGAAAATTAACGAATTAGATATGGAACTAGTCGAGTTTAACAATTTTAATGTATTCTGCTTGGCAAATCCAAAAAAGACAGTTTCCTATAAAGAGAATAATGCTTTTGGGACGATAGAAATATTAGTTCCGTATGACTATATGACCTTTTTGGAACTTGATTCAACACAAGCGAAATTTCAAGAATTCTCTAGGCTAGTTAGATGTTACATTGTGCCTGCAATTAACAAATATTCGAATTTACCTTCTTCTATTATTGAGTCTTATGTTGAAGAAGCCCTTAATGAAATTGAAAAACAGAATTTTGAAGCTGTTTTTATTGTTGATAAAACACCGAGAAAAAGCCCAAGTCGCAAAAAAACGGCTATCTTAAAGGGTATCCATCGTTCAGAAGGCTTTCAGCTAATGTGTGAGGTTTATAATGAAAAAGGTCTAAGGGTTATTGACAAATTATTGGTAGAGGAGATTGGACACGAAGGTGTGTATTCAAGGTTTTTAGGTACTCTCAAATGGGAAAATGAAAACCTAATCATTGTGAAATCAAAGTCCAGTAGTTGGATGGCTGAGGTCCATCTTTAAGGATGATTTTCAACTAACGGGGCAGTTTAGTTGAATAAGAAAGTAATAATAAAGGGGAGAATTGATTGAAAAAAATAATACTGTTTTTTTCTCTACTAGGTGTTCTGTTAGTTATTTCGGGTTGTTTGAATGAAGTGATTGGGCAAAAAATAACTGTACAGAAACGTATTGGTGAAGAAAATGTTTTTGAAGACTTCAAAGAAGTCACTCAAAAAATACAGGTGAAAAAAGCCATAGATATAGTCAAAAATGCTAATTGGGAAAGTGAAAAAGTAGAAATGGCACGCTATGCTGACTACCAATTTCAATTTCCGTCTAAGAATAGCAACGGTAGCGAAGATAAAATAGCGTCCTATTTACTATGGATTAGCCCAAATGGTGAAAATCTAGAGATAGTTACCGATAGCGATAGATATGTGAAATTAACAAAGCAAGATTCAGCAGACCTATATGAAATTTTAACAGGAGAAGAATTAATGAAATAATTCCATGTCTTCGTATATACTCTTCAACTAACGGGTAGCTTTGGCAGCTCTTTTTTCTTGTTAAACTAACGGGGCAGGTTAGTTCAATAAGAGAGAATGAACACAGTAGAGAATATACTATCTAGATTTTCTGAAATGAAACCTTTGGAATGATAATACGTAAATATAAGTACTAAATCGTTATAGGGAAGTGCAAAAATGGCAGTGTTTTATATTATGCTCATAGTAGGAACTTTTTCAACTCTAATGGCTGTAATTTTATTTGGCTTTATGCTGGTTGAAAAGAACTTTACATTACTAAATATAGTTAAGACCGCCGGTGCCTTACTATTAGGTGTTTTTCTTTTAGTCATTACTCTTCCTAGTCTAAAATATATATTACTTGAGGAATACGATGTTATCGGCGGAGACTGCACCATCGATATAACTAGTTCGGGGCGTTCTACAGAAGTGACCCTTGAAATGCTTGATACAGGTGATGCGTTTATTTTTTTCGGTATTCCCGCACTTGACGCTTACGGAAAGTCAATCCCTTATTACTGTGAGGTAATATTCACACAAGACCACGAGTTTGAAATGGGCTATAAAATTTATGATGTCAGTTCGCGAGAGCTTATGGTCACAGGTAAATAACCTATATTTACAGTTGATAATAGTGAAATGGGCGTGATTGCTCATTTTTCGTCACTCGAAAGAATAAGCGGGGGTGCTTTTTCATTAACGGGGCAGGTTAGTGCAAGAAGGATAACGTGTATACATTTAAGTAATAAATCAAATACTACTGAGGATAAAGAAAAAGAAGGTTGTGGTATCCTCGGCTCAAAAAAGTCTTTTTATATTATTTATTGTTTCTTTTTTCTTTCTGTTCTTATTAGTTTTTGAAGAGACCAATAAAAACACAGTATCAGCAATATTAACTGCTAAAGTAACGACAACTACTGAAGAACATAGCACACCAATTAGCAATGCTCGAATCATTGTGATAAATTCGTTAGGTGCGATAATTGGAACAGAATTAACAAATTCTGAAGGAGAAGCCAAAATACCTGTTACAGTTCACAAAGACCCTAGGTTTCCGATGGAAAACATGGGGGAAGTTACTGTCATAGCAGTTGCAAATGGGTATAACGAGCATATCAACTTCAGTGTTCCAATAAATGAATATAACGATAATACAGGAAGAGTTTTTGTACCACTTTGGAATATAGACCCAAATAGACGAAATGAACCACAATTTCTCAACAGAAGTATTCATCGTTTTACAGTTTTTGAAATGCTTGATGATTATGCTGAGAAAATAGGGTTGAAAAGGCAAGAAATATCCGTAGATATTGGAAAAGAGCCTCCTTGGAGTTCTGATTTAAAAGCCGGCTAAAGTTATTATTATGTCTTTCTATATTTAGTTATTAAAGTAAAGGGTGCTTTAGTTAAAAACCAAGGGTTGCTTTGTAACCGGTTCGGTTGACGGTGAGAAAAACGACAATAACAAGTCAAATAACAATCGATTTTGTATATATTTTATACATGAATTAACAATAGAAAATGCAAGAAAAAACGCGCAGACTAGGTACCGACCCCCGAAAGTTAGAGTAATAAATCTAACTTTCGGGGGTGTTTTTTATGGCGAAATATAATGAGGAATTTAAAATTAAGCTTGTCACTGAGTATTTAGATGGCAATATTGAATATCGATCATTGGCAAAGAAATATAATATGGGCAGCCAAACATCTATACGTGCATGGGTAAAAGCCTATGAGTCTCAAGGAATGGATGGGTTAAAACGAAGAAAGAAGATCAAGAAGTATACTGTTCAATTTAAACTAAGTACGATA
>NZ_JAHNZW010000033.1:0-5279 GCF_026931025.1 Sporosarcina sp. G11-34
AGTGAGCACTGAATAATATGCAAAGGTCGTAGGAAGCTCCTACCAAGCGAAAAACCTTTTTCGGGGTTTGCTAGACAAACCCGTAGCTTGCCCGTACTACTTTCTTTTCGTATTAAAAAAGTAAATGACATTGCAACGATCAATTAAACGAAAATTAAAATTCACGGGTTTGAAAGAGAGTGCCCATTTACACGCAGTGATTTTATCTTCGAAAAAAGTCGCTGCATAATGGGTTTCCCGCAGGGGCTATAACAATAAAATAAAGTACGGCAAGCTACGGGTTTGTCATGACAAACCCCGAAAACGAGTTTTCGACGTATTAGGATAAATCCTAATACCTTTACTAATTCTGAGTGTTTATTTTTTCAAAATCCCCTCTCGAATCAGTTGTCGCTTCGCTCGAATTTTAAAATAAATAATTGAATCAAAAATAAAAAAGGTGACCGCAGCAGTCGCCTTTTTTTCTAGTAAACTTTATTCTCTTTCTTCAAGCCAGTTATAAAAAGGGACCTTCTTATTTTTATCTCTAGCACTTATAATCTCTAGCTGTCTGAAATGATGTTTTGCATTTTGAATATGTATATCTGCTTTTTTTGTAGTTAACCCTTTGCTTGCGACAATATTAATTTCATTCATAGCAAGGATATGAGTTCGTGCCTCCGCAAGATTTTTTTCATCTTTTAATGCTAAGTAAGACATCATGTCATTCATAACACTGTCATGGATCTTCCTTAACAAATTCATTTGTCCCTCTGTTGCGCCAGCAACCTTTTCACCTGTGGACCAATGTAAAATAAAACTAACAATTGCACGGCCTACTTTCTTTTCCGTGTACCAGACTTCAAGTTCCGTGTACCGATTTAACTCTTCAATTGCTACATCCAATACCCCCCTTTTCAACTGCGCAGTGCTTGATTGGTATGTCTTTCTATCTTCGACCCCGAACAAATTCATTAAGGCTTCTTTAGATAACTCCTTGTGCCAATAACCATAATGAGCCTTTAAATATTCATATAAAGTCCAAGAAAAACCGCTTTTGAATTGGGATGTTATCGCTAAATCAGTTAGAACATAATGGTCTTTTAATTCTAAGATGTGCGGTAAAAAGTTTACATTCCATTCAAAAATAAACTTTCCGTCATTGTAATCAATTGAACTAAATACGTTTACAAACCTAAATTTTCTTTCTTCTAAATTTTGAGTACTAAATTGTAATACAGAAATCCTTTGGCTGTCCTTATAAGCATCTTCGGTTCGGTATTGTTCTATCTCAAACTTATTTTCAAATTCGTATTTTTGGAATGCTGTATTTCCATCATTTTGTGTTGAATATATTGCATAGGCCAGTAACTGCATTTGATTTAAGTTTAGACCGTGATTAAGTTTAGCCATAGATAGCTCATTACTTTTTTTAATACTATTCTCATAGTCGATTAATTTTTCTTTTTCATTTTTTCTAGCCATGTCCTACCCCCTATTGAATTTTATTGTTCGATCTACCTCGACTGTGTATAACCGAAACCTGCTACCCAATACAGTGTATTCAATTTTTACCGAATACACAATGGGAAAGGAGTATTTTACACGTTAGAAGGGAGTATTTTACACAATAGAAGGGAGTATTTTACACAATAGAAAGCTGTAGCCCTTGCGGCTCTAGGGCTCGCGGAGTTGATAAAGGGAACTAATAGAACTAATAATCTTTAAAACATATATTATATATAAGCATCGCTAAAAACGAAGATTAATAACCAATTCCAGAGACAAAAAACAAAAGATAAAAAATTACTAGAAAAATAGAGAACGATAAAATAACTTGTCCAACTCTCAAAGTCTATTTAATCCAGCTATACGAAGTCACAGAAGCACGCCTAAGGAACCTCGTCCAAAATATGACATGTAACTATACAAAAACGCTAAAAGATCACTAGCACCCTTTAAAACGATTTTAAAAGGGGTGAGTGATCTTTTTTAATTTGGCGAACTTTACAAAGCTTATTTGTATATTTATTCGTTTAGACAAGTCAGACGTTCACCAGAAAGGTTGTTAATGCAATGATGTATATTTCCTGCATAAAGAAGATCAAAGACGTTAGGGGATGAATGGAGGACTTGCAAGGGGTTAGCTGTCGGGGCCAACTGCCGACAACAGGCCTTATGTTAACTAATGGTGTATGTAGAATGCATATCCTACAAGTATATTAAAAAAAGGATTTTTGTGGTAATTATGATATGATAGCAGAAGGTTAAGTATATATTTAATATTCAACAAACGGGCCAAATTCTAGAGAATGATGGGGGACAGATATGGAAAAGAAGTTACAGAAGTCAGGTTTATATGGGTTACTAATAGGATTAGCTGTTTCAATTTTATTTGTTAGTTATAAAGATGTACAAGATTTGGGAAATGGTAGTTACGAAATTTCTTATAAGCCCATTTATGACTATGTAATTTTGATTTTACGCTTAGGAATTATAGGAATGTTCGTAGGTTTATTTATTGGTTGGAAGGATTACGAAAAGAAAAATAGAACCCAAAAACAAGGAAAGACTTATTACATACTTGCATTTTTTGCTGTATTCCTTGTATCAAGCGTCATAATGTTGATATTTAATTGGTAAAAGAACTTCCGCAAATGGGTGCGATTGCTTAATAAGTGATCGCCTATATCGCAATCGGGCCAAATGGTCGAAGTATAAAAAGCTTAAATAATAATTTAATTCCAATTGGATTAATGTAAGAAATGGAGGGTCTAAATTTGGGGAATATACTAGTTCTTATCGTGGGAATAATTTTTCTGGGACTACTAATTTTAGCTGTATACAATGTTGTTGGTAGAAAAAAGAAAGTTAATAATATGTATACACCATTCGATGACGCTACCCAAGGTATTAAAGATGAAGAAAAGCAAAATCGTCAGTAAGTATACTTTAAATAAAAGTTTTTTTCTGTAATCGGGTGCGATTGGAGTACAAACGATTGCGTCCATATCAGGTGAACGGGCCATATTAAGTAATGGGTTCTTTAATTAAACACGAATATTATTTTAATATCGGGGGAAAATATCCTGTAAACAGGGTAGGTGAATAGATGCGAAAGATAATGCTTGTTTTTTATATGCTGTTATTGCCAACTATCACTACAAATGCTGAAGAGGATTTACCAACAAGTACAAAGGCTACAAGAGAGAACATATTAGAAGATGCTGTGATTGATCTTTTGCAACCACAGATGTATGTAGCAGTCCAAGATCATTATGGAACTACCAAAGAAATAGGATTTATGTGTTTAAAGGTGATTAACATAAAAAAATTGGATCATCCAGGTTCTATGCTTTTTGAAGCAGAGCTGGAAGGAACGACTTACACGGGACCACATAATCCTCTCGACGTCTTTACTGTTACCGTAAGGAAGGATTATGAAACAGTAGGTTGGGTAATGCAAAAGTATAAAGTAGAAAAATTTGAATTAAATAAAAAGTATGGGAAATGTAGAGAACCTGCATAATTTTATTTCTTATTGTAGTAACGGGTGCGATTCTTGAAGATGAATTTGCACCCGATTAGTTGAAAACTAGCGTTTTTTTATTTTCTTTGGCTCGTTTGTTTTTTATGTACTTCATTTTTTGTAGTAAATTGTCATCAAAATCCCTGTTTACTTTTGAAATAGTTTTCTCCACCAGGGAACCTTAATCGTTTCTTGGTTTTGATCTTCGAGCATTCTTCTATTTTCCTCGAACGTATTTTTTAATTGTTGGGTTAATAACCTATCACGCATCTCAATTGTTTCATTCATTTTTTCTTGCAATGCATCAAGAAGTACTTCTCTTTCTTCCTCAATTGCCTTTTTAACAATTACCTCTAATTCACGCTTAGATAAACGTATCATTTCTGAATACACGCTTGGCGTTTGCTCTGCATTTTCACTAACCAAATCCCTTGATGCAATAGCCCTTACAGCGTCCGCAACGGGTACAGAATTGGCAAGAAGCTTTTTCAACTCCCTGAACGCTTTAAAGTCACGCTCATAATAAATGCGTTGATCTTTTTCATTTCTATGAAAAGAATAGCCTTCCTTTTCTAATTCAATTGACCATCTTCTTAGTGTTGATGTTGTGATTTCTAATTCAATAGCTACATCTTTAGAAAAGTATCCGAATTCATTTTCCATAGCGTCTACCACCCCGTTTATTAGCATTCGATAAATAACTATCCGATACCTTTTAAATTACCACATCCGACTAATGCTGTTCTCTTGTGAAATGAATTTCTATCGCCTTCACTTCGTTTCGTTGTTGGAATCCTGCGGTCCATTGAAACTGAAAAGACGTTTCAACGGATCCTCGGATTTTAATAAAAATAAAATCTCTGGATTCCATGTCTGACTAAGGGGTCGTCTATTGACGGTCTTTTTTATTTGGCCAAAAGGATAGTCTTCGGGAAGTGTCAACGATAAATGTCTGACTGGAGCGATAGCAAAAGGAATTTAAGGAGTTGATACGAGAGGTGATTCTCCACCCTTACGGCTTTTCCAAATGCACATTTGGAAACTGCCAACCGGCGAGGGAGCCCCCAAGAATTTGGGGGTTGGGGGTTGATTTATAGAAGTTTTTGGCGTTTCCTTTTTTCAAAAAGGGAAGGTCTTGGGCTACTTTTTTGGCGTTGAATTTGTTACTTAAGCATTGTTATTCTATCTTGAATCTTACTTGATCTCACCCAACAATTTTTCATATTTCCATCAAACATGAGCAGAGCGAATTTTAAAACCATGCGTGAGCATTGGCAAGGTGAATCACCTTGTAAACTACTCAATATGAGCAGAAGCACCACACCCTTTTCAAAGGGGTGTGTAAGTGCGCACTCGTCTTTGAACTTGTGATTTACAAAAAACAAAAAAAAACCAGTGCAAGAAAACGAGGTACAAGACTGTACCTTTTTTGCTTTTTGTATAGGTACAAAACTGTGCCTTTTTTTAAAAAAATCGTACCCACGATAACACTAGGCTTTGCCTAGTACCACACTGAAAGTGGGGTCAGTTTCCCCTTATGCTCTTTCTAACTGTTTTCAAAATACGGGTTTTCGTTTTAAATTCGAGTGAAACGACAGCATACTTCAGCGTCCACTTTGAAAAAGTGAGCACTGAATAATATGCAAAGGTCGTAGGAAGCTCCTACCAAGCGAAAAACCTTTTTCGGGGTTTGCTAGACAAACCCGTAGCTTGCCCGTACTACTTTCTTTTCGTATTAAAAAAGTAAATGACATTGCAACGATCAATTAAA
>NZ_JAHNZW010000034.1:0-4134 GCF_026931025.1 Sporosarcina sp. G11-34
GTTGAATAGCCGTATTAAGTAGAATGTGTGTGTACATATGATTAAAGCGTTCACGTTCAAAGATACGAGATAAAGAACGTGATTCATTTGCTAGTTCTCCCACAAAATAATCTTCACCTTTGATTGATACATGTATATTCGCTAAGTCATTTGGCTTATCTCCGAGGATATTTGTAATTCCCCTGTCGTATCCTTTCCCAACCAACGAAGGAAATATTATTCTCTTTCCTGATGATGAAATCGCTTTGACGTAGCCATAACCTAAATCCACTGCAACGTTTTCCAATTTTTGACCTCCTATAAATTCAAATTACTTTTTTAAGTACAACCCAACCTATCGCTATAACAAGTAACAGTCTTGTGATTCTGTCTATCCACATAAAACTGAATGATGGAATTACAATCCCGACAGATTTAGCTGACGGATAGAAGAGTTTCACTTTTCCGGTTAACATGTCTCCTGCAATATGGGCAAGTATCCCTGCACTTACTGACAAAGCCACCCATAATTCTGTAAACGGGTATATAAAAATCCCTGCTAATAACGTAAAAAGCAGGGAGTGTGTAAAAGTCCGATGACCAAATATAGAATTAAGTGGTATAGCTATAACGAAGAACAACTTTCCAAACTTAGACTTCGGTTCATCGAGATCCGGTAGCACACCTCCAATTCCTCCTACCACCGCTCCCCGCCAATCACCTCCTGTAATTGTATATCCGGCTACCATTCCTGTTAAAGCGTGTGTGGACCACTCCATGAATCAACCTCGATTCTAAATTATCGTTTACTTCCTTCATTTTTTCATATCTCAATTAATATCCCCTTCCTTTCAATTAATGATTTTGTTCCTCTTAAAAACAACCAAAATATTTCGATTGCTTTTGACAGGTACAAAAGTGGTTACGATTCACATATGCCATTCAGTTGCGTTGGACAAAATACTACTGAAGGGAAATTGAAGAGTGAAACATGGAATTTTCGCAACAAAAAAACACTGAAATTAATCAGCGTTTTTTGGTTATTATTTTATCGTGCTTCTTCAACAATCGCCCCCGTTTGTGGATTGGTTAGTGAAATCTAAACCAAGCAAACCATTGCCCCTGTTTGTTTTTAGTAACAAAAATTTGTCTATGCGATGCATCATATGCCGGTAAATATTGTGGGAATAGTACTTCTACAAACCAAGAATTATCAGCTATTTCTTCTCCACAATAATTTTTAGCCATTGCATAATAATCCTCTAGATGGGGTATCGCTTGATGCGGTGACTTTGAAAGACGTGCTATGCTTTCTACTTTCCAACCTTTGTAATTATCGTCTTTATAAACCTCGGGAATAATCGTGTTCAATGCATTTATAAGATCTTTATCTGAATCTGCACGTCCTAATTTTTGTGAATCTGGACATTTACCATTGTTAATTAAAAAGGGGACTTTTTCATCTGTTTCAGCAAATGATATTTGAGAATATATAAAAACCCCAAAAATACACATGTAAATTATTACTCGTAAATAATTCATGTCATCACCCCTTGTATGGTTATTATCCACAAAACAAAGGTTTTTATGATGTCCATTGATTAACAATTTGGCCCGTTAATGGCATAAAATTTGTGCCACAATCGCACCCGAATGTTGAACACCCTAACAAACATACTGTCTCAAAGCCCATACAAAAATACCTTTTTCATTATCAAAATCACTGGGATCACTAAAATGTCTTGCTTCCCCACAGTTCTGGCAAATCGCTATATCGTGTGCATATAAACAACCGATTCCAGGTTTTTCAACATTAATATACAGTTCATAAGGAATAAACACCTCATGTGAACAACCTCTGCAAATCATCGGCTGACCGAAGACGGTAATCCGACTTTTGACTTCCTGTAAATTACTTATGGTCATTTGTCTATCACTTCCACGTAGGCAAGACTTGGCACATTTTTTTGCAGCGTTGTATCAAAGACTTCCTTTTCTAGAAACATGCGATTATCCCCACAGGATGTGCAGGTTAAGGATTGTAATGTCAGTTGTTCCGTCACCGTATCTCCTAAAGGGTTTAAATCCATATACACTTCACGATGTCGAAATTGATTGTGTTGACAAAACAAGCAAGCGAGCTGCTCACCAAGTACTTTTACTACGTAATTTCCCCTTCTTCTAACCATTTGAACACCTCTTATTTTTAATGATTTATTTTAAATAACAATTACTATCGTTAAACTTTTTTATCTTCTGATTCAAGATAATTACAGCACTATTCACTTTCTTTATTGTCAGATGTCTTATTTAATTCTTTGCCCCGATTGTAATACGATCCTTATTCATTTAACGCCCCCGAATGTGGCATAAGGGTTACTCGTTTCAATTACTTAATATGAAACTTCAGTCTTCTTACATCGAAGGTTTTTTCATCCTCAGTTCCAAATCCGTAACCATCGAAAATAATTGATTTTACTGGAACGAGCGGAATTGATGCTATTTTCCACTTATTATCTTCTAATACAAGCGCCACAAGGAAATAGTTAATCCCATTTATGTTATACTCATTTTCGTTGTAAACCTTATAATCAACCGCAACATAAAATACTTTTTTATCACGATATTGTTCAATATTATGACTTGGCACATAATTCCTAGCATAATCATACGGTAACTCTTTCCAATCTACTAATCGAGCTTTTCTAATATTGAGTAAACCTAACTTCTTTTCCTGGTTTTCTTTATCATCCAAAAAACCTTTTATTACCTTTGATTCATCCTTAACAAACCACTTATCTACGTTTGTCCATCGACCTTCATTTATATCATTAAAATAGCCCTCCATTACTTCAATTGCGGATTTATATCCAACTTCAGTGAAGCTTTCCCTAATAGAAGGAGAAGTATCTTTTGGATTTGCAATTACTGTTCCATAATTCAACCCACAAATTAATATACCTAATAAAACCAAAAGAAGAAGACGACTTTTGTTCAATTTCATCACCCCAAATTATAATTGGGTTTAGTATATCCAGTTAAATTACAACAATCCTTATTCAAGTAAATGGCCCGTTAATGGCATAAAAATTGTGCAACAATCGCACCCGATTACGGTACAAAGCAATTTCACCTTAGATAGACACCAATAAAATATAATATAATGATGTGTGTTGGGTAAAAAATGTAGAAAAAGTGCTTTAATCCTATTCCCTTTTTTCCATTATAAAACAGAATAAGTGGCAGTGCAGCTATCATAATCCATTGATACTTTGCGAATTGAACTATGTATGGAAAAAGAAAATCTTGTCTCTGCCCCCACTTAACATAAACAACATAACAAAATAGGGAAAACAAGCAATAGATAATTGCAGTATTGCCTTTTTTATTTCTGCTTAAATAAAGAAACAAGCCAAGAAGCACGAACAATGGACCACCTTCTATAAACAGGATACTACCAAATATGGATCCGAAAAATTGATAGTTGATTGTAGTATCACTGGTCAAGTTTATATTAAGAAATTCCACAAACAGGACGCTAAGGAAGAAAGCAAGTATTTGCCAAATGATAAGGTAGATCACATACTTGCCTTGGCTTTTTTCTAATAAAAGAATAATCATCGCAATTAAAAAAAGTGGTGCAAAGAAATTATTCGTTATATACATTTGAGTGTCGTTAAAACTAATATTGATAATGAGATTTAATATTGCCATGCCTAAACTAAAAAGATACAAACGAATAATATACTTTCTCCTATTTGAAGTATGCTGATAGCCGATAACGACTGCATAAATAAAGATAGGGGCTGCTACTCGGCCTATCCAATGAAACCATTCAGGTGCGGTAGTTATAAATTGACCAACATGATCAATGAACATTGCTATTAAAGCAATAATTTTAAGTTTGGTAGTCGTCATTTGTTTACCCCTAGTCTTCTTCTATTACTCATTTAAGCAAATTGGCCCGATTGCGATACAGAGCGATCACTTATTAAGCAATCGCACCCGTTAGTTCAATAATATGCCATGATTAATTTAGATTTTTTAAATTCGGGAATTTATTATTATAAATTTTGTTCCATATATTTAATGCACTGGGATAACAATTATTAATCGAAGGTGCTCCACTCCTCGAAAACATTTTTTCAAAGACCT
>NZ_JAHNZW010000035.1:0-1094 GCF_026931025.1 Sporosarcina sp. G11-34
GGGCCAGATTGTCGAGCAATATCTTTATGAAACTAGAATTTTAAAGAGGTGAATACATTCTTATGGAACCATTAAGAAAGGGAGATACCATTGGCATATTTACACCATCTTCCCCTGCAACAGTTACAGCAAAACAGCGCTTTGAACGGGCAAAATCTTTTCTAGAAGCAAAAGGTTTTGCAATCGCAGAAGGAAAATTAACAGGAAAGAAGAATGGATATCGTTCAGGATCACCTAAAGAACGTGCAGAAGAATTAAATGAGTTAATAAGAAATCCGAGCGTAAAGTTGATAATGTCCACTATTGGTGGGACAAACTCAAACAGTATGTTGCCATATATTGATTATAAGGCATTTAAACAAAACCCTAAGCTAGTGGTCGGATATTCGGATGCAACCGCTGTCTTACTTGCTCTCTATGCAAAAACAGGTATCTCAACATATTATGGTCCTGCCTTAGTTCCTTCCTTTGGTGAATTTGAACCTTTGGTAAATGATACATATCGTTATTTTGAACAATATTTTATGCAAAAGAATGAGCTTCCTTATGAAGTACCAACTCCCCCTTTTTGGTCAGATGAACCAGTAAACTGGCTGGAAAAAACGACAGAGAAAAAGCTTTACAAAAATGAATGGATTACTGGTCATAGCGGAGTTGCGGAGGGAAGACTGATGGGTGGTAATGTGAATGCCATTTACGGATTCATCGGTTCACCTTATTTCCCAGCAATTGAGCAAGGCGATATTTTATTGATTGAAGATTGCATGAAAACTGCTTCAGTTGTTGAAAAAAACTTTGCCATGTTAAAAGTACATGGCATTTTCGATAAAGTCGCTGGTATTATCTTAGGAAAACATGAACAATATGATGATTTGGGCACGGGCAAACAGCCGTTGGACTTACTGATAGAGCAATTGGATGGACGGGATATACCGATTTTAGCTGAATTTGATACGTGTCATACCCACCCAATGCATCCACTAGCTATTGGTAAGAAAGTGAAGTTAGATGCCGGAAGAAAAAAAGTGCTTTGTACGGAAGACTGGCTAAATATCTTTACGGGAATTTAAAGTTGATTTACTGCAATCGGGCGC